>NZ_CP034899.1 GCF_005082145.1 Buchnera aphidicola (Aphis craccivora) | reverse complement strand
ATGTCATATTTTTTTATTTTTTTATTTATTACTGTATAATAAATATTTAAATATTAATTTAATATATTAAATATAAATAAACAATTAATTGTATTATATATTTAAATATATAAGTTATCAATAAGATCATTTAAATTAAAAAGAAATAACAGTAAAATATATATATATATTATTAAATATATTTTTTTTATCTTTTAATATTTTAACAACTGTTCAAAAAATCAGTTTTTTAAACTAAATGGTTGTATTTAAAAGAATTTTTTTTTTTTAATATGATTTTTTATTTATTTTGAAAATTTTTTTAAAATACATATACATAACTTATCCCCAGGTTTATAAACATGTTACTAAAATGATTTCAGAGCTTTTTAAAAAATTATAAAATTATATAAAACATATACTTACAATAATATATGGATAAAAAAATAACTTATTTTTCTTATTTTCTGAATAAACTTATACACAGAAATTGTGGATAACTTTTAATTTAAATTATTTGTTTAGTTGAATAAAATTTTTTAATCTGATATTAAATATTTATCATCTGTAATATTTTTCGTCTTACTTGAAAATATATGTTCTATTTTGATTCGAAGTTTGTGATGAATGAAAAATGATTAAGAGGGTTAAGATGGGATTTTAATACATTTAAAATTATCAGTTTAGTATAATGTTTTTTGATTTTAGATGCATTTTGGACGGATATGGAATTTTTTATAAATCCCATTTTTTTATTCGTGTTGTGTATATTTCATAGCGCCCCAATTGATTATTTTTTGTAAAAGTAATGCGCCTGATGTAGTTAAAATTGACTCTGGATGGAATTGAAATCCACATACGTAATCTAAATTATTTCTTACTGACATTATCATATTATTAAAATAAGAATTGATAATAAAATTTTTGGGAATTTTATTGCATATCAGTGAGTGGTATCGTGCAACTGGTAGTGGCTGGGGTAAACCTTCAAACATCTCTAAACCGTCGTGGTTAATTAAAGATGCTTTACCATGGAATATTTCACCTGCATATCCAATCACGCCACCATAAGCTTCTACAATTGCCTGATGACCTAAACAGATACCAACAATAGGTATTTTCCCTTTGACTTCATTAATTAAATTTAACATGCAACCTGCATTTTGGGGTGTGCTGGGTCCAGGAGATAACATTAAAATAGGATTTATCATTTTTTTAATTGAATTTAATATGATTTTTATAGCCACCGTATTTCTATAAATTAATACATTGTTATTTTTATTTCTGAGCTGCTCAACAAGGTTGTAAGTGAAAGAATCTAAATTATCTAAAAGTAAAATATTTGACATTTTTAAAAACATCCTATTTTTATTTAATGATGAGCTGTTTTTATAGCATTAATAACTGCTTTCGCTTTGTTTAAACTTTCTTTTACTTCATCTTCAGGAATTGAATTAAACACAACACCAGCACCTGCTTGAATGGTTGCAATTTGGTTTTCTACATATGCTGAACGTATTGTAATACAGGTGTCTAAATTTCCTAAATCTGTAAAATACCCTATAGCTCCGCCATAACTTCCTCTTTTTTCTTTTTCATGTTCCGCTATTAATTGCATGGCTCGAATTTTAGGCGCTCCTGTTAATGTTCCCATATTCATACAGGCTGCATAAGCGTGAAGTGCGTCAAGACCTATTTTTAATTCACCTATTACTTTTGACACAAGATGCATAACATGAGAATATTTATCCACTTTAACTAAATCAGAAACATATCTTGAACCTGGCTTACAAATACGTGCAAGATCGTTTCTAGCAAGATCCACAAGCATTAAATGTTCTGCAAGTTCTTTATGGTTTGTTCTCATTTCCAATTCTATTCTACTATCTAAGTCTAAGTCCAATTGACCATTTTCATTTATCCCACGAGGTCTAGTACCTGCAATAGGGTAAAGTTCAACTTGTCTAGTTTTTTCATCATATTTTAACGAGCTTTCAGGTGAAGCTCCAAACAATATAAAGTTTTTATCTTGCATAAAAAACATATAAGGGCTGGGATTACTTATTTTTAATTTTTGATAAGCAGATAATGAATTAGGACAGGGTAAGTAAAATTTTCGAGATGGTACTACTTGAAAAATTTCACCTTTTTGAATTAATTTTTTTAAATTTTTTATTATCGAGCAATATTTTTTGTCATCTATATTTGAAGTTAAATTAATACTTTTTATTTTAATTTGATTTATTTGTGTAAGTTTTTCATTTAATTTGTCTTTTATTTCTTTTGTTCTGTTTTTAATTCGTTTTCGTTCATCAATATTTTGACAAAAAATACTGCTTTGAATTAAGCATGTTTTTTTTTGATGATCTAAAACAAGTAAAGTTTCAGCTAAATAAAAACAGAAATTTGAACATTTTTGATTTCCTATTAAGCTAGGTAAAATTTCAAATATTGATATAAGATCATAAGAAAATAAGCCACCAAAGAACATTGCTTTAGGTATCTTATTTTTATTGTTAAAAATTTTAATCATTAATCTAAAAGCATCGAAAACGGACAATGAAAACAGTTTTTCATCTTCATTCAGATTTTTTGGAATACCAGGAAAAATTAAAATAACACTTTTGTTTTGTTTTTGTATTTTTATATTACTAGGAATGTTTTTTGTTAAAGTTGATAAAATTTCTATTCCGTTTATAGACATTGGAGTCAACTTAACTGAATTGTTTTCAGAAGTAAAACGAATGGCACTATCTATAATCATGATACTTTCTAAAGCATTTTTTTTATTAATTTCAGCTGTTTCTAACAACAATGTTGCTGGTTTTGATTTACAAAGATGATTAAATATTATTGTTGGATCGAAATGATACTTTGCCTCTTTTTGAATAATTTCAATTTCATGCAGGCTTGTTTTCATCAGGTTAAGTTTCTTTTTTAAAATAATTTTACGAATTTAAATAATAACTAATTTGGTATATTAAATCAATCA
>NZ_CP034898.1 GCF_005082145.1 Buchnera aphidicola (Aphis craccivora) | reverse complement strand
TTCTTAATTATATAAAAATTTTTAAATTATATTGAAAAAATTTTTAATTTATGTTAAATATATATTATTAAGACATAATTTTAAGAAATTCAATTAATTTATACACTCAAATTTTACATAACTTTTTAAAAAAAATTTTATTATGTCATTTAGAAAAAATTATATAAACAATAAAAATCCAATTTTTACACCACCTAAAAACGATAAACGTCGACCGTCGTTCATTTACTTTGCAATGAAAAAAGCATCAGAAATAGATGTAGCACGATGCGAATTAAATTATGTGATTCAACCCAAAGATATTAAAACTGGTCTTCCAATAAAAAGAACTAGAAGGCTAAATGAACATCGAGCATGTGCTATGAGAGCAATGGTTCTAGCTATGATATATCATTTTAACATTTCATCAGAATTAGTACAAGCATCAGTAGAACAATTATCAGATGAATGCGGATTATCTACAATATCAAAAACGGGAAATAAATCAATCACACGTGCATCTAGACTAATTACACATTTTATGGAGCCTATGGGTTTTGTAACTTGCAAAAAAATATGGGATAAAGTATTAGGAAACTATATGCCTAAAATGATAACGCTTACTCCGCTATTTTTTATGCTTTTTGATGTTTCTGAAAAAAAATTAATAAACGCTAAAAAACAACAATTAGGATGGATTAACAAAAATCTTATCACTCAAGGATTAAAGCCTATAACAATTTCCGAAGCAAAAACAAAAGCTAAAGATGCTCAAATGAGAAATCTCTTTAAATACAGAATATCTAAACATGCTTTTTATAAAAAGAAAAGAAATGCACAACGTTTAATTGCTTTAGATGAAAAAGAAGCAAGACAAAAAATTCTCCAAGCTCTAGTAGGTAAATATTCTATTAGCGAATTAACAAAAATGGGCCCCAGTGGATTAAAAAAACAAGTAAACATTAGCTATTATTATTTACGAAAAATAGCAACAAATACATATCCTGATAATTAAAAAAATTTTTTATACAAAAATATAAATTTTTTAATCTCATCTCTATTCTTTTCATTAATAATCTATTAAAAATAAATTAAATTTTATTCAAAAATTTTAAAATAATCATATTATTCAAATTTTTTATTAAGAAATTACTATTTTTTTTTTTTTAAATATAATAAATGCATATTATTTTTTTTTATAAATGCTTTCTATGTAATAAATGCAAAATAACATATTCTTTAAAAACAAAAAAAAAAAAATATATAACATAAAAAATAGCGAATTTTAAAAAAATTTCGCTATTTAAAATTTTAAACACTAAATTCTTTTCTTTTTAACAAAAAAGAAGGTATCTTATTTTCATAAGTTTTAATTTTATTATTTAATTGCATAGTTAAATCTATACTATCTAAATCATTTAATAAATAAAAACGTTGAAAATCATTTAAATTAAATAAAAAATTTTTATCTTTAAAACTTACTTTATTATTTATTAAATTAATACTTAATTGAATGATCTTTTCTTTATTAATTAAATCAAACAAATAATTAACTTCCATTTTTTTTAAAATAATTAATAATAATTTATTATTAAAGCAATTATTATAAAAAATATCAGAAAAACTAGGGGCAATTATTACTTTAAAACCATAATCCAATAAAGCCCAAACAGCATGTTCCCTCGATGAACCACATCCAAAATTATCTTGAGTTAATAAAATACTAGCATTTTTATAAATTTTTTTATTTAAAATAAAATTAGGATTTAAATTACATTGATTTTTATCAAAATATCTCCAATCATGAAATAAATATTTACCAAAACCTGTTTTGTTTACTTTTTGTAAAAATTGTTTAGGAATAATCGCATCTGTATCTACATTAGATATGTTTAAAGGTAAAACGGTGCCTTTATATTCTTCAGTAAATTTAAACATTTTAAATTCATCTCACTATTTTAAATTTCTTACATCAACGAATTTTCCATATATAGCAGCAGCAGCAGCCATAACAGGACTAACTAAATGTGTTCTACCGCCCCTACCCTGACGACCTTCAAAATTACGATTGCTAGTAGAAGCACAACGTTCGCCATTACCTAATTTATCATCATTCATACCTAAACACATTGAACAACCAGGTAACCTCCATTCAAATCCTGCATTAATAAAAATTTTATCTAATCCTTCATTTTCAGCTTCTTTTTTTACTAAACCTGATCCAGGAACAACAATAGCTTTTACATTAGTTGAAATTTTTTTATTTTTTAATATCTTAGCAGCTAATCTTAAATCTTCTATACGAGAATTTGTACAAGATCCAATAAAAACTTTATCAATTTTAATATCTGTTAAACATATACCTGGTTTTAAATCCATATAATTACATGCAGATTTAGCTAAATCTCGTTTTATAGGATCATTAAAAAATTCATAATTTGGTATTTTTTGATTAACCGATAAAACCTGATCTGGACTAGTACCCCAAGTTATTTGAGGGGATAAATTAGTAACATCAATAATCAATTCTTTTTCAAATACAGCATCTTCATCTGTTTTTAATGTTTTCCAATAATTAACTGCTTCTGTCCAAAACTGTCCATGAGGTGAATATAATTTATTTTTTAGATATGAATATGTCGTTTCATCAGGTGCGATTAATGCAGATTTAGCACCCATTTCAATTGCCATGTTACAAATTGTCATTCGTTCTTCCATAGTCATATTTTTAATTATATTTCCACAAAATTCAATTACATAACCAGATCCGCCAGAAGTTCCTAATTGACCTATAGTAAATAAAATAATATCCTTAGCAGTAATAAAATTCTTAATTCTACCAATTATTTCAATCTTCATATTTTTGAAGCGTTGTTGTTTTAATGTTTGTGTTGCAAGAACATGTTCAACTTCTGATGTTCCAATCCCAAAAGCTAATGCACCAAATGCACCGTGAGTTGATGTATGAGAATCACCACAAACTATAGTCATACCAGGTAAAGTCATTCCATTTTCAGGACCTATTACATGAACAATTCCCTGATTTAAATTATTTAAATCATATAATGATATATTAAATTCATTACAATTTTTAATTAACTGTTGCATTTGTATTTTTGCCATAGAACCTGATGCATCAATATCTTTACTTATTGTTGAAACATTATGATCCATTGTAGCAAATGTTTTTTTAGGTTGACGAACAAGTCGGTTTTTCTTGCGTAATGCATCAAAAGCTTGTGGTGATGTAACCTCATGTAATAAATGTAAATCTATATATAAAATAGAAATATTTTCTTTTTCTTTATGTACAATATGAGAATCATATATTTTTTCATATAAAGTTTTTTTCATTTTATCTTCCATCTATTAAAAATTTAGCAATAACATCACCCATTTCACTAGTTTTTATATAATCTCGACCGTTAGATATATCTATTGTTCTATACCCTTCCAGTAAAGAACGACGAACAGAATAATCAATTTTATTTGCTATTTCAGGTAAATTCATGCTATATCTAACTAACATAGAAACAGAAAGTATTTGTGCTATAGGATTAGCAATATTAAGACCTTTAATATCAGGAGCAGAACCACCAGCAGGTTCATATAAACCAAAATTTTTTTCGTTCAAACTTGCTGAAGGTAACATACCGATAGATCCAGTTAACATAGCGCATTCATCAGAAAGAATATCACCAAAAAGATTAGAACAAAGAAGAATATCAAATTGATTTGGATTTTTAATAAGCTGCATAGAAGCATTGTCAATATACAAATGAGATAATTTAACATCAGAATAATTTTTAGAAACTTTATGTACTATTTCTCTCCACAAAAAAGAACTTTCAAGAACATTAGCTTTATCAATTGAACAAACTTTTTTTCTTCTAGAACGAGCAATTTGAAAAGCTAAGTTAGCAATGCGGTGAATCTCAAAATCATAATAAATTTCTGTATCAAATGCATATGTATTATTTTTGTTAACAAATCTACCTTTTTTATCTCCGAAATAAATACCTCCAGTTAATTCTCTAATACATAATATATCAAATCCATCATTAACAATTTCATCTCGAAGGGGTGATAAATGTTTAAGTTCTGAATACAATTTAGCTGGTCTTAAATTACAAAAAAGATTAAAATGTTTTCTAAGAGGTAATAAAGAAGCTCTTTCAGGCTGTAATTCAGATGGTAAAAAATTCCACTTTTCACCTCCTACTGAACCAAATAAAATTGCATCAGAATTTTCACAACCAACTATTGTTTTTTGAGGTAAAGCTACACCTTCTTTATCAATAGCTATACCACCAATATCGAATTCATTTATTGTTAAAGATAAAAAAAAATATTTTTCTAATATATTTAAAATTTTATATGCTTCTTGCATAACTTCAGGACCTATACCATCTCCTGGTAAAACTGCAATACGAAATTTTTTTTTCATATCAAATATTTCCGATTCAAAAAATTGAATAAACTAAAATTAAAAAATTTAATTATTTATTCTTTTTAAATTTTTTAATTTTTTATTTACCTGGTTAACTTTCCATATAGTATTTAAAACATTAATCATAGCTTGTGCAGAAGATTCAATAATATCAGTTGCTAAACCAACACCATGAAATTTTCTTTTTTTATATTGAACTAAAATATTAACTTGGCCTAAAGCATCTTCTCCTTTTCCTTTGGCTATTAATTGGTATTTTTGCAAAATTATAGGGAAATGTGTAATTCTATTTATAGCTTGATAAATAGCATCTACTGGACCATTACTTGTAGTAGCAGATTCTATGAATTTGTTTCCCCCACAAAGCAACTTAACTGAAGCAGTTGATAAACCATTAGAAATAGATTGAACACTAAAAAAAGAGAGTGAAAAATATTCTGATTCATTTTGTTGTGTATTAAAAAATGCTAATGCTTCTAAATCATAATCAAAAACTTGTCCTTTTTTATCTGCTAATTTCAGAAATGCTGTATATAATTCATCCATATTATAGTCTGTTTCTTTGTAACCCATTTCTGTCATATAATGTTTTACAGCAGCTCTACCTGATCTAGATGTTAAATTCAATTTAACTTCTTTTAGTCCAATGCTACTCGGTTCCATAATTTCATAATTTTTTCTATTTTTTAGGACACCATCTTGATGAATTCCAGAAGAATGAGCAAATGCATTACTACCTACTATTGCTTTATTAGGTGGAATAGGCATATTGCAAATTTGACTGATAATTTTACTAGTACGATATATTTCTTTATGCTTGATATTAGTGGATACTTTTAAAATATCTTGTCTAACCTTAATTGCCATAATTACTTCTTCTAGTGCTGTATTACCAGCCCTTTCTCCAATTCCGTTTATAGTTCCTTCTATTTGTCTAGCACCTGCTTGTATAGCAGATATTGAATTTCCCACTGCCATACCCAAATCATTATGACAATGTACTGAAATAATAGATTTATCAATGTTAGGAACACGTTGAAATAAATTTTTAATAATGGATGATAATTCATTAGGTACTGTATATCCTACTGTATCTGGTATATTAATTGTTTTAACTCCTGAATTTATTAATTTTTCGACAATTCTACATAGATTATCTGGAGTAGTTCTGCTTGCATCCTCACAAGAAAATTCAATGTCATCTGTGTAACGTAGCGCTCTTTTTACAGAAGATATCGACATATCTATAATTTGATCAAAACTTTTATTTAATTTTGATTCCATATGTAATGTTGAAGTTGCTAAAAAAATATGTATTCTAAATGAATCTGAATACGACATTGCTTCTGCCGCAACATCAATATCTTTATTTATACAACGAGCTAAACTACATATTTTGCTATTTTTAATTTTTTTAGATATTTCTTGAACAGACGTAAAATCTCCTGGTGAAGAAATAGGAAATCCAACTTCAATAATATCTATAGCTGAATTTTCTAGAGATAATGCAATTTGTAGTTTTTGTTTGACACTTAGACTTGCTTGTAATGCTTGTTCTCCATCACGTAAAGTAGTATCAAAAATAATAATTTTTGAATTCATAATTTTATCTCAGAGTTTAAAATAATAAATATTAATAAATAAATTTACACAATAAAAATTTCATAAGCAAGGGAGACATATTATCAAATATGTCTCCCTTGCTTATGAA